>NZ_JAQTUH010000004.1:0-33082 GCF_028710345.1 Sulfuricurvum sp.
AGAGACCCGTTAATATTCTCTATATTAGCAATTGTATCAATTCCATCACCTATTGTATCTTGTGCTGTGCTAACTCCTAGATTCACTTTCACACCCGCGCTGGCTGTAATGTAGGTTAGGGTATCTATTCCTGTACCCCCATCGAGAAGATCGTTACCTGCTCCGCCATCTATAGTATCATCACCAACTCCGCCATTGATGGTATTATTGAAATCATTTCCGATGAGGATATTGTTTTGAGCATTACCAGTCGCATCAATATTTAGAGAACCGATTAAAGTAAGGTTTTCAGTATATTGTCCTACTAAGCTAAAGCTAACAGAGGAGTTTACCGTATCGGTTCCACCACCGTTTAGTTCGATCGCTTTATCACCTACATTATCAACATAGTAGGTATCATTACCGAATCCTCCGCTCATAGTGTCAGCTCCGGCTCCACCGTTAATGCTATTGACATTATCATTTCCGCTTAGGACATCATCACCCGAACCACCGATAATATTTTCAATATTGATCAAAGTATCGGTTGCAAATGTTGAAGTGGTAGTACCCAAAGAAAGATTAACGGTGACAGCTACAGTACTTTGAAAATAAGTAACCGTATCGATTCCATCACCGCCATCAATAGTATTAATCCCAGCACCACCGTTTAGTATATCATTACCTGCACCGCCATAAAGTAAGTCATTACCCATATTACCATTTATGACATCTGCATCAATTCCACCATAAACGGTATCATTTCCTTGTCCGCCTGAAAGGGTATTTAAGCCTGCTCCGCCGTTAATAGTGTCATTACCTGCACCTCCAGACAAACTGTCATTTCCAGCTCCACCAGTAATTATATTATTTCCACTATCTCCAGTAAGGGTGTCATTAAATTCTGATCCTATTAAGTTCTCAACATTAATAATGGTATCAGTACCTGATCCAAGAGTGTCTTGAACAGTAAGAGCTAGGTTAATAGTAACGGCAGAGGTTGCACTAACATAAGAAACCGTATCTATTCCTGCTCCGCCATCAATATACTCATTACTGCTTGATGAAAAAAAAGTATCCTCTCCATTTCCTCCATACAAAGCGTCATTCCCACCCATACCATCAATAATATCGTTTCCATCATTCCCTGATATTATATTACCACTACTGTTTCCATAGAGAGTATCATTAAATGTAGACCCTTCAAGATTTTCGACATTGATAATCGTATCGATACCAGCTCCAATGGTATTTTGAGCTGCAGTGACATAAAGCTTAACGGTAACACCTGATACAGCATCATAATAATTTATTCCGTCTACGCCTGCTCCACCATCGATAGTATCATCGCCTGCATTACCAGCAATAGTATCATGACCATCACCACCATACATAACATCGGTCCCTGCTCCACCAAGCAAAAAGTCATTCCCTGAGTTTCCATCAAGAGTATCGTCACCATCTCCACCACTAAGGGTATTCGCTCCGCTGTTACCAGTTAGGGTATTAGCAAGTTCGTTACCGATACCATTTATATCTGCGGTTCCCGTAAGATTTAAGTTTTCAACATATTGTCCAATTAAACTAAAGCCAACAGATGCATTGATAATATCGATTCCTTCATTATTAGCTTCGATTACTGTATCACCTACATTATCAACATAGTAGGTATCATTACCAAGCCCTCCACTCATAGTGTCAGCTCCCGATACACCATCAATAAGGTTGTCTCCACCATTTCCAGTGAGGGTATCATTAAAGTCTGAACCCATCAAGTTTTCAAAACCTGTAAGAGTATCACTACCAGATCCATTGGTAACTTGCAAAGCCGTATTAGCCAAATCAATCGATACAGAAGCTGATGCATAAAAATATGACACCATGTCAGTTCCATATCCGCCATTTAGTACATCATTACCTCCTCCAGCAAAAACAAAATCATTACCATCACCCGCTTGAATACCACAACTACTATCATTGGCACGAAGTACATCTCCATAGTTTGACCCCCATAAATTCTCAAAACCGGAAATATTATCAGGTCCTGATCCACCAGTTACTTGCCAGTTTGGATCAGCAAGATCAATCCATACACCAGCTGAAGCATACGTATAGGACAAAGTATCAATACCACTTCCCCCGTCTAAAATATCACTACCAGCACCCGCATAGAGTATGTCATTTCCTCCTGCTCCATAAAGATCATTTCCGTTACTACCAGCAATAAGCACATCTCCATAATTTGATCCGTATATCGATTCAATTCCAGTGATTGTATCTGTATCATTTCCTGATCCAATATATTGTGCGGTAGTTTTAGAGAGATCAACCCCTACTGCGGCAGATGAGTTTTCATACCATAAGTAATCCCAACCATCTCCACCATCTATAATGTCATTACCAGGATCACCATAAAAACCATCATTACCCGCCCCTCCAATCAATGTATCATTGCCGTTTCCACCCAAGAGACTATCATTACCATCATTTCCATATATGATATCATTGCCGTCCAATCCTGACAAAAGATTATCTGCTGAGTTACCATTAAGAACATTATCTTTGGCATTCCCCGTCCCACTTATAGAATCTATTCCGGTAAGGGTTAAAGTTAGGTATTTATCTGCTAATGTGGTAGTCACTGAAGAAAATATTTCAAACGAAAAATTGGCAATATGACTCAATTGTGTATCACTCAATCCAGCTAAATATGCACTATCCGATAAACTCATAATGTTATTACCTAAAGTTACTGCTGTAGCCGTATCCACAGTCGGAGCATAAAAATGCATAATGCTCTTTGTCTCTCCCGGTGCTAATGTTAAGGTAAATGTTGTCGCCAAATAATCAGCACCTGTTTTTAAAACAGATGTTATTGGGGTAATGGATCCTGAACCCAATATAACATGCACTGAATTTGGACGCGTTGTATAAAAAGAGTTCCCAACACTATACCACTGATCCGCAGTTGTGAATGTGGTATCTCCGGATGAAGTTTGAGTAACGGTTGTACTTCCATTATAATAAATGTCATCCGTCAATGTTATAGTTAATGTTTTAGCAACACTATCCGTATTGGTAAAGTTTTCTATAAACCGCCCAAATCCATTTCCGATATAAGCATCTCTACTCAATATAATCTTATTGGTAGCATCCGTTGCAGTGGTTGTGTTAGCATTAGCACTGGTCACTGTTGGCACCCAATCTCCGATTGCAAATGTGATAGGCGTAGTACCGCTTACGATGGAAAGCATCGCACCTGCATCATAGATATCACTAGGAGATTGAAGTCTAACCAGCTGACCATCCAAGCCGATTTGCCAATTATTTAAACTGCTATCTGTGTAACTTAAACTCATGACGTGACCTTATGTTTATTTTTATCTGTAAATAATTATAAATATATAATCTTAAATTGTACTATAAATCAATTTTTGTTACATCATAAGGAGTCTAGTGAGGTAAAATCAAGAATTACCCGCGAGGGGTATTGTTAAGAAGAAACGTTAGTAGTTACGCCGCGAGGATTTTTTCAACCGTCTCATCGAAAAGGTTTTGGTTCATTCCATATTCTTCGATCAACTCACGGGCATTTTTGAGGGTAGCTTCAGTCATCGTTCCATCGAGACTAATCGCCTCTTTGGCTACTTTGAGAAATTTTGCCATCTCTTGGGTCTCAGGATCGGATGCATCTTCCGGCTCATTAGCAAAACGGATCAAATGAACTAAATCAGGGTCAAAGTTCCATCGGTAAAAAAGAGTTGCGGTCACATCTTCAGATTTTGAACCACAGGCAATAATTTCTGCTTGTTTGGTAGTACCCCCATTAGCTAATGCTTCACTCAACAATGCACCTTGTCCAGATTCAATCAGATAGCGACTAATAACTACTTTACCAAGTTCAAGCAAAAATGAGGCGAGTGAAAGATGTCCTAATAATGAACGATCTACTTTGGATACCCAACGGCTAACCAGTGCATTTTGGAGCTGTGCGCGTGCCAAATAGTTATTTTGAGTCATCCCATACGGAGAGAGATCGATGTCCATACAGTTATTGGCGGCAGAAGCAATCGTAAAAGTGCGTACAGTATCTTTACCCAACAACGAAATCGCTTGTGCAACATCGGTAACGGTACGGCTTAGACCATACATCGGAGAGTTTGCGGTTTTGAGGATATAAGCGGTGATAATCGGATCATCTTTGATCGCATTTGCCATCTCACTCACACCGCTGTTAGGATTATTATAAACCGCTTCTACTTTTTGGACGGTTTCAGGGAGCATCGGAACATGCTCTATTTGTTGCATTAACTCTGGTTTCATTTAATTCTCCAAAATAATTAACTATTTGAGAAGATTATAGAACATTGTAGATTAAATTTATTCTTTAATTTAAAAATTTGATGAAAGGGTGATGAAAGTGTGTAAAAAAGAGGAGACTCCCCATCAGATACCTGCGGCACAAAATCGGTTTAGGTGTGCTGCTGTATTCCTACCCTGACACGATGTCCAAACAAACCCTTGCACAGGTCTAATGAAGAGAGCTGAAATTGTACCCGTACTTAGCTTATGATACAATTAGAGTATGATTTATATTATTACCGCACTCGATGCTGAGGCACGTGCTCTTATCGACTTTTATGGATTAAAGCGGGATATGTCACTCCCCTATACCCTCTATAGCGGGGAGGATATTCTCTTGCTCATCACCGGAGTGGGAGAAAAAAACGCCATGATGGCGGTGAGTGCCCTGCTGGGGTGGAAAACGCCCACAAGCAATGATTGTCTTATCAACATCGGTATTTGTGCCGCTGAGTACGAGATTGGGGAGGCTCTTCTCATCCATCAGATTATCACACAGGGCAAAACCTATTATCCCGATATCCTCTATCCCCATACGCTACGTGAAAGCTCCCTGCTTTGTGTGAATACACCGCAATCTTCGATAACAAACCATCCCGTCGATATGGAGAGTGGCGGAGTTTTTTGTGCCGCTGAGCGTTTTTTCAAACTCCACCAAATGGCGTTTCTCAAAATCGTCTCCGATCATTTCGAACCGCAATCGCTCTCTAAAGAGTTGGTGATATCGCTCATCCACTCCCATCAACGCACCCTAGAATCCATCATCCAAAGCCTCTCACAGTTGTGTTCGAAACCTCCCCTTTTTAGTGAGCATGAGAGGGAGGCTATCGAAGGAGTTAAAGGATATTTCACCAAAAGCCAAGGGGATATCCTCGAGGATGCCTTCTGTTTTTTTCGTCTCAAACACCCTGCAAAACCGCTCCCACTAGAGATAGCAGAGCCCACATCCAAACACCATAGGAGTCAGTTGCATGAGCACCTCATCCACACCCTCGTCTCCTAAGCTCTTTTCCCATCTCTATATCGAGAAAGCTGTTTTGAATCATCCCCAAACACTCGCCATTCGTGCAAAATTTTCCTCCTCACACACCATCATCATCGACCATTACAAAGATGTTTTTAACCGTCCAAACCAAAGTTTCGCCGCCCAAAGTGACTCCAAAAAGCTCATCCTCGCCCGCAAAGAGGGGAAATTTTTACACGAGGGGAGCCAATACAGTGATGGGTTCGATCATGAACAGTTTTTTTATGCCTCCAGCGTGATGGGGTGTTTGTATGATTGCGACTATTGCTACCTCCAAGGGCTCTATCCATCGGCTAACACCGTGTTATTCGTCAACCTCGAAGATGCCTTTGCTCAACTCCTCCCCTATCTGGGGCGCGATACTCTGGTAGCGACATCGTATGACACCGATACGCTGGCTATCGAGTCACTAACACACCAAACATCCACGTGGTTAGAGTTTGCCCAACATCACCCCAACCTCTACCTCGAAATCCGTACCAAAAGTGCCAACATCAACGCCCTAAAAAATACGCTCCCAAATGAGCGCGTCACCCTCGCATGGACCCTCTCACCCCAAGCAATCATCGATGCGTATGAACATTCTACCCCATCACTCTCAAAACGGCTAAGTGCGATAAGCGAAGCGATAAAGTTAGGGTGGAAAGTGAGGCTCTGCGTCGATCCGATCATCCATACCGATGATTTTGAAACCCTCTACCCCCCTCTCATCGAGACGATTTTTGAGCGTATCGATCCCAACGCTATCGAGCATTTAACACTGGGGAGTTTTCGGATGAGCCAGAGCCATCTGCGCTCACTCAAAAAACTCCGCCGTAGCGACATCGCTTTTTACCCCTATACAGTTAAAGATGAGATGGCAACCTACCCAGAAACACTCGAAACAGCTATTTTAGAGAAAATGTTAGCAAAAGCGACTAATTTTATACCGATACAAAGGATACGAACATGGCAACGGCAATCGTAAGTGGAACAAGCTCTGGAATCGGAGAAGCTATTGCTCAAATGCTACTCGATAATGGGTACAAAGTAATCGGTCTCTCTCGGAGCGAAGGGAGCTTAAATCACCCTAATTTTATTCACATCGCGTGTGATTTACGCCATATTCATGAGATCGAAGTGCTCAAAACATTAGAGTCCAACGATTTGAAATTACTCATCAACGCTGCCGGATTTGGACGGTTTGAACCCCACGAAGAGTTGAGCCTCTCTACTATCACCGATATGATTGCCCTCAATCTCACCGCCCCAATCGTCCTCTCAAACCTCTTTTTACGTACCCTCAAAGCCAATCAGGGGAAGATTATCAATATCACCTCTATCGAAGCAACCCGTAGTTCTAAATTTTCCGCCCTCTACAGCGCGACTAAATCAGGGTTGCGTGCGTTCGGGCATTCACTGTTCGAA
Organism: Sulfuricurvum sp.; assembly: GCF_028710345.1. Taxonomy (NCBI): domain Bacteria; kingdom Pseudomonadati; phylum Campylobacterota; class Epsilonproteobacteria; order Campylobacterales; family Sulfurimonadaceae; genus Sulfuricurvum; species Sulfuricurvum sp. The sequence goes on from NZ_JAQTUH010000004.1 coordinate 6,773, forward strand.
GAGGTGAGAGCGAGCGGGGTCGGGGTTCTCACCATCAACCCCGATATGACCGATACGCCGTTTTTTGATGATTTGCGTTTTGGTGTCGGTGAAAGCGAAGAGAGTAAACTTTTCGCATCCGATATCGCCAAATCCCTCCTCAATCTCTTATCAATGCGCGATGGAATGTGTACTACCGAACTCACATTGAGACCACAACGGTTTGGGATTACCAAAAAACACTAAAGGAACTCTTTTTGCTTTTAGTATAACTGTAGAAAATTGACTAATCTTTTAACCTTTTTGGTCGATATTATCTACACTAAATGTAAAAGGATTTACTATGGCAGTCAGTTCACTGGGAGCAGGATCGGGAGTACTTACTCAAACCGTTATTGATCAGCTTAAAGCTGCTGATACAAAATCTATCATTACCCCTATTGATAACAAAATTACTTTACAACAACAAAAAAGCAGTGCTATCAGTTTGCTAGACAGTCTACTTACCACATTTAAAAGCAGTGCCAGCGCACTAGACAATGATGCACTGTATCAAAAACGGACCGTATCGGGGAATACTAGCGGTGTGAGTGTTACCGCTAATTCTGGGGTTGACGTGCAATCTTTTTCGATTTCTAATGTCTCCTTAGCACAAAAAAATGTCTTAGAATCAGGAAGTTTTCTTTCCAATACTGCGAGCATCGCTTCGGGTTCAGGTACCATGAAAATGACAGTGGGAGGACTAAGCTACAGCATTGATTATACATCAACAACATCCCTTACGGATCTCAAAAACTCAATCAATACTGTAGCGGGTTCGAGCGTAAGAGCCTCTATTTTACAAGTCGGAACTAATGACTACCGATTGGTTATGAATTCTCAAAAAACCGGTGCCGATCAAAATATTGTCATCTCTGATTCCTCAACGGGTACTCTTAATAATACATTAACTTCTTATAAAGCTATTAGTTCCCAAGCTTTCTCCTCTCCCATCGATACGGTTGCTTCTGGAGCAGGTGATTTAACAGTGAGCGTAGGAGGCAGTAGCTACAATGTCGCCTATGATGCATCTACCTCACTAGAAAATATTCGAGACCTTATTAATGCTTCTGTCGGCTCTTCGGTTGCCACTATCGATGGAAATAACAAACTTATTTTACGTTCATCCGTAGCCGGAGATAGTGCTAGTGTCTCATTAACCGACAATTCAGGGCTTTTAGACTCTAAATTAACGACAACTACCGCTATGGATAAAATTGGGGAACTTCAAGCAGCAACCAATGCCCAATTTAAGTACAATGGGATTACCATCTCTCGTAGCAGTAATACCATCAGCGACCTAACCGTAGGGGTAACGATCAATCTTCTCGAAAATAGCGGAAGTGCTAATATCTCAATCGCTCAAGATACCCAAGCGATTAGTGACGAGATGAACACCTTTGTCCAAAACTACAACTCGCTAACCTCACAGCTTAACAGTATGACAAGCTCCGACACTACAACCGGAACTGTCGGTATTTTTAGTGGTGACAACTCTATCAACTCTATCCGAAGAGAGATAAACCGTGTTGTAACTTCTATGAACAGTAGTGGTATGTCTCTCTCTCAATTTGGAATTGATTTAAGTGAAACAGGGACAATGAGCTTTAATTCTTCCACATTTCTTTCCAAATTCAATACAGATACTACTGCCTCTGAGAAATTTTTAAGCGGGTATACCAAAGTTGACAGTTTAGGACATAGCACAACAACCGATGGTATTTTTACCACTTTAAATACCATGCTAGACCGTTTTCATACAAACATGACCAATTTGACTACCAGTTCAACCAATCAAATCAAGTCACTTAATGACAATAAGACACGTTCTCAAGCATTGCTCGATGCACGTTATACCGCTATGACTGCTCAGTTCGTCCAATACGATACCATTATGACCAAATTAAAAAATCAATTTGCATCCCTCCAAACACAAATCAGTGCATACACAACCGGTAATTAGTCTGTATTAAAAATGGTATCAAAATTGCTTAGTTCTATCATCTAGGTTGATAGGATGCGCAATGCTCAACGGAAAAAATATTCTTATTACCGGTGGAACCGGAAGTTTTGGTAAACAATTTGTCAAAACGATCTTAAAACACTATAAACCCAATAAAATCATCATTTATTCTCGCGACGAACTTAAACAATATGAAATGGCACAACGTTTTAATGAGAAGTGTATGCGTTATTTTATCGGGGACGTCCGTGATCTAAAGCGTCTTGAAAGTGCTATGAACGGTGTTGATTACGTCGTTCATGCTGCCGCACTCAAACATGTCCCTATCGCAGAATACAACCCTATGGAGTGTATCAAAACCAATATCAACGGTGCCCAAAATGTCATCGATGCAGCATTGCATTGCAATGTGAGCCGTGTCATCGCACTCTCTACCGATAAAGCTGCCAGCCCGATTAATCTCTACGGGGCAACCAAACTCGCAAGTGACAAACTCTTTGTTGCCGCTAACAATATTCGTGGCGGTAAAGATATCCGCTTTGGTGTTGTTCGATACGGTAATGTTCTAGGTTCACGCGGTTCCGTCGTCCCGTTTTTCCAAAAACTTATCGCAGATGGAGCAACAGAGTTGCCGATTACTGATGAGCGGATGACCCGTTTTTGGATTACCCTCCAAGAAGGGGTTGATTTCGTCCTCAAAAATTTTCAGCGTATGCACGGCGGAGAGATTTTTATCCCAAAAATACCCTCTATGAAAGTGGTCGATGTTGCTCGTGCCATTGCCCCAGATATGCCCTATAAGAATGTCGGTATCCGTCCGGGTGAAAAAATGCATGAAGTAATGTGCCCACGAGATGATTCCCATCTCACACTTGAATTTCATGACCATTATGTCATCAAACCCTCCATACAATTTACCGAATCTGCCGATTTTAGCCTCAACAATCTCGGCGAAATCGGAAAATTGGTCGAATACGGATTTAAATACAGTTCGGAAACCAATACCGAATGGCTCACACCTGAAGCTCTTTTGGAAAAAATAGCGCTCACCCAAAACGAAGAGAAGTAACGTCTAATGCTACCGTACTCTACTCAGTTTATCGAAGAAGATGATATATCTGCCGTCGTAGAAGTACTGCGCAGTTCCCATCTCACCCAAGGGGCTAAAGTTGAGGAGTTTGAATCGGCTATTGCCTCGTATGTCGGTGCCAAACATTGTATCTCCTTTAACTCTGCTACTTCGGCATTACTAGCGGCTTACGCTGTTGGTGAGATCAAAGAGGATGATGAGATTATCACGACACCGATTAGCTTTGTGGCAACGTCAAATATGGCTATTGCACTGGGGGCTAATCCTAAATTCTGTGACATAAAAATGGATGGCAATATCGATGAGCATCTCATAGAATCACTCATCACACCCCATACAAAAGCGATTGTCCCCGTCGATTTTGCCGGTAAACCGGTGGCGATAAAAAAGATAAAAGAGATTGCTCAAAAACATAATCTTTTGGTCATCGAAGATTCTTCCCACGCTTTGGGGAGCGGTATCGGACATCAAAAAATAGGTTCTTTTGCCGACATGACGATCTTTAGTTTCCATGCTATCAAACCGATTACGACCGGAGAGGGGGGAGCAGTTGTCACCGATAACGACGAGTTCGCACAACGGCTTCGTCTCTTTCGCTCACACGGCATCATCAAAAAACAGCTGTGGAATTCGGATATGGTGAGCTTGGGGCATAATTTCCGTCTCACCGAATTTGCCGCCGCACTGGGGCTTTCACAACTCCATAAACTAAACCGTTTTCTTGAGACACGGGAGCATATTGCCCGCTATTATGATGAGCGTTTTTCGGAACACAAATTGTTCACGACAATCAGTATCGATTCATCTGAACAGAGTGCACGTCATCTTTATCCACTGTTACTCAATCCAGAGCTTCATTGTGTTAAAGAGGAGATTTTTGCCGAATTGCAAACACGGGGGTTAGGGGTGCAAGTCCACTACAAACCCATCTATCAAAACAGTTTTTATAAAGAAAAATTTGGAGAACAACGTCTCGCCACCACAGAGCTTTTTTATAAAAGTGAACTCTCCATCCCCTGCCATCAAAAGATGACGATGGAAGAGGCTGTAACGATTGCCGATACCGTTCTTGACGTGATAGAAAAATACAGTTACAGAGGATGCAGTTTCTAATGCGTATATGTATCATTCCAGCTCGTGGAGGAAGTAAACGGATACCCCGAAAAAATATCAAACCGTTTCACGGCAAACCGATTATTGCCTATAGCATCGAAGCGGCATTGACTTCTTGCTTATTTGATAAAATTATCGTTACTACCGATGATGAAGAGATTGCCGAAGTAGCACGTAAATTTGGTGCTGAAGTCCCTTTTATGCGACCTAAAGAACTCAGTGATGATCACACCGCTACCATCCCCGTTATCGCTCACGCTATCCAAACACTTCAAAACAATTCGGTTATCGATTATGCCTGCTGTATCTATGCCACAGCCCCATTTATCCGTGCTGAAGACATCCATAATGCCTATAACTCCCTTATCACCCATAACAAACAGTACGCTTTTCCTGTTACGACGTTCCCTTTCCCGATTCAGCGTGGTGTGAAACGAGATAATAAGGGTAATATCGACATGTTTTATCCTGAACATTTTGCAACACGCTCTCAAGATCTCGAAGAAGCGTATCACGATGTGGGGCAATTTTATTGGGGAACTCGTGAAGCATGGCTGGAGGGAAAACCGATTTTCTCCGATGCAGCCACGACAATCGTTCTACCCCGACATCTCGTCCAAGATATTGACACTCCAGAAGATTGGATCCGAGCAGAATTGATGCATAAGGTACTCTTCAACACATGAATCTTCTTATTCGCGCAGATTCCTCTAGCACCATAGGGTTGGGACATATTATGCGCGATTTGGTGCTCGCTCAACAATATCCTCATGCCCATATTACATTTGCTTGCCAAAATTTAGTGGGTAATATCATCGATAAAATCCCTTATCCTGTCCATATTCTCAGGACAAATGAGCCCGAAGAGCTGATTAATTCTATAACCTCATTAAAAATCAATATGGTTATTTTTGACCATTACGACATCGATTACTCTTTTGAAAAAAAGATTAAAGAGGCTACTCATATTACGATTATGAGCCTTGATGATACTTACAACTCACACTATTGTGATATTTTACTTAATCACAATATTTCTGCGGACGAAAATCGCTATAAAGATTTGCTCCCTGTGCACTGTGAGCTTCATTGCGGAAAAGATTACACATTAATACGAGATGAATTCCGATCCGAAAAAGAAATTTCTCGAGAAAAAATTTATGATATTTTCATCTCAATGGGAGGGACAGATAGCAGTAATATAACACTTGATATACTAAAATCGATCCCTTGCTCCAAAAAAGTGTGTCTTGCTACTACAACCTCTAATCCAAATTTAAATACTTTATTAACATATACACTCAAATCAACTCAGATCAAAATTCATCTTAACTCCAATGAAATTGCTAAACTCCTCCATCAAAGCCACTTAGCCATTATTACACCTAGTGTGATGGTTCATGAAGTACTGTTTATGGAAATGCCATTTATTGCGATTCAAACCGCATCCAATCAAGACGATATCGTTCAATACTTACATAAACATAATTTCTGTATACTTAATGAATTTGAAGCCACCCAATTTCAAAAACAACTTCAAAGGTTTTTGCCATGAAATACTTTTTTAATTTTATAAATAAGAGTTATACATGATTGAAATAATCGGTGAAATAGGGACGAATCATAACGGTGATATCCAAACAGCCTATCAACTGATAGATATAGCAGCGGAGAATGGATGTCATACCGTTAAATTACAAATATACGATGCCAACGATATTGTATCTTCACGTGTATCTCCTGTACTTTATGGTTATCAAAATGATTATTCAACATGGGCTGAATATATTAATGCCAAGCTTATTACGCCTAAAGAATGGCTTCCTGAACTTGTCGCATATTCTCATAAAAAGAATCTTGATATTATCGCAACACCTCATAGTTTAAAAAATGCCATTATTTGCTTAAATGCAGGGATTAAGCGCTTAAAAATTGCCTCCATGGATTGTAACCATATCCCGTTTATACATGAGTTATCCAAATTACAAGTACCTTTGTTGCTTTCAACGGGTATGGCTACTAGAGCTGAAATCATTGATGCATTTGAAACCATTAGTGCTTATCACTCTGATATAACCCTTTTTCATTGCGTTTCAACCTATCCAACACTTTATCCTGAAGTCAATCTTTCCTTTTTTGAATTTCTTAAAACTCTGACTTTAAATATCGCTCTCTCAGATCATAGTGAAAAAAATGATATAGCCATGATGAGCGTTGTGTACGGGATCAAAGCAGTCGAAAAACATATTACTCTTGATAAAAATCAACTTGGTCCAGATCACTCTTTTGCGCTAGATGCTCAAGGAATTCGTGACCTTTCAATGAGTTTACAAAATGCCCAAATGGCTATGGGTACTCCTACAAAAATACTTTCCTCAAAAGAACAAAAAGGACGAACACTTTACAGACGTGTTATGATTGCAAACAAACCCCTCTCTATTGGGCATATCATCACCGAAAATGATTTCTATTTTGCACGGCCTGAAGCAGTTTTCAATGACACTATCCCGCCAAAAGAGGCTTCTTTATGGGTTGGATGGAGTGTTAAAATGCCCCTTGATGAGCACCAAGCTATTAGACGAGAACATTTTCAATGAGCCGCATTTTATTAAGTGCCGTAGGGGGATCGGTTGCCATCTCTATTATTCGTCATCTTCAATCATTAGGGCATACAATTTTGGGAATGGACTCGAATAATGAATGTCCGGCACGCTATTTTGTTGATGAATTTTTTTGTTCTCCCTCTATTGAAAATGTAGATCAATATCTCTCTTTTATTGCGCACTTAAATTTTGATCTTTTTTTTCCTTGGCTTGATGAAGAGCATCGTTTATTCGCTACCGTAAAAATAGATCCGATATTACGTAAACGCATCGTTACCTCATCACCACTGAGTATTTTAACTGCTACAAGTAAACTCTCAACATATAACTTTGCTCAAACCCATAGAATCAGAGTTGCTGATTTAACACGCACTGCTCCTGCCTTTGTTCGAAAAGATTTTAGCAGAGGGAGTAAAGGTGCGTGGCTTGAATCATCACCTGAACTACTTGCTCAACTTGATCACTCATCTCATATTATTCAAACGCTTCTCATAGGGGATGAATTTACGGTCGATACTCTCTCTGATTGTAGTGGAAAACCCCTGTTTGCTCTGGCAAGGAAACGGATAAAGGCATCTAACGTCAGCCTCATCGGCGAGGTAGTAGATGAGCCCGAAATTATTGAAATTGCATTAAAACTACTTGCCAATCTCCCAATTATTGGACCAGCGAATATCCAATTTATTAAAAATGAAGAAGGGATATTTCTAATTGAGATCAATCCCCGTATTGCAGGCAGTGCTATTTTATCGATACACGCTGGATTTGATCCATTAAACAGTTACATCAAAATTTTTCACAATGAAGGGTTTGAGCTACCTAAACCGAAATATGGTCTCAAAATGTATCGTTATTTGACGGAGCATTATGTCTAATCTAGCTACCATGCTTACAGAATATGATACTGTACTATTTGATCTTGATGGTACACTTTTTTCACAAATTGACTATGACTATAGAGTTTTTACCTCTTTTTTTAAGGATCATACGATTGCAATGATGTTGGCAAATTTTAAAGCATCTTTGGGTTATGCCCATCCGAATGTTTTTGATTTATTTGCTGTCCAACATTCAGAAATCGATTTTTCTGTACAAGAGTTACTATCTTTTTATCGTACTTATCTACCTGATTTATCCGATTTGAAAACTTTATCGCCATTACTGTCACAACTTTGTGAAAAAAGAAAAATTCTCATCTCTAATGGAGGTGAAATAAAACAATGGCATAAAATAAGATCTTTGAATCTTGAAAGTTTTTTTGAAACAATCATTATCTTAGACCCCCATCGTAATGATCTTCTAAAACCATCTCCTCAATCTTTTCTCACCCTTGAACCTTTTCCTGCTAAAGCAGTAATGGTTGGAGATCAAGAATCTACAGATGGAGTTTTTGCTTCTAATTGTCATATACCATTTATCTTTTTCCAATTTCCATCCGATATTACCTCAAAGGAATAATTATGCATTGCCCACACTGTTCATCAGCGAGTAATAAAGTTTTTTTTACACGCTCTATACCGATTTATCCGTTTACTGTCTCTCCCGAAACTGCTCTCACAATGCCAAATGAGCTCACACAAGTTATAGAACTGAATTACCTTTATTGTTCTCAGTGTGGGTTAGTATACAGTCATCTCCGCCCTCAAGATCATGAATTACTCAATACCATCTATGAAAAATTCTATTTTTATATCTCTCGAACCAATATCATTGACTATGAATTATCATCATTTTTGGATGTAACAGCTCAATGGATCAATCATAAATCTACCGTTGCTGAAATAGGGTGTTATGATGGGTCACTATTAGCACTTATACGTGAACGTTTCGATATTTCTAATCTGATAGGCATTGAACCTTCCCGCAAGGGTGGAGAGACGGCTAGAGAACGTGGAATTACAGTAATCACTGATTTTTTTCCGACCAATCAACTCGTCACGAAATGCGATACGATTATTTCCAGACACGTTATTGAACACATCAGTGATATCAAAACTTTTTTAGTCAGTCAGTTTAAGGCGATTAGTGATGATGGGATAGTAATTTGTGAAACACCCAATGTAGATTGGGCGCTTATACACGGAAGTGATAAACCTTTTCATTTTCAACATATCACCCTTTTGACAAAGCAATATTTTTTAACTCTCCTCAAAGAGATCGGTGTTAAGTTTGTATCTATTATAGAGCTTGATTATCGAATTATCGTTGCAGCATCTCATATCCCCCATACCAAAATGGTTCCGATCGAAACAGTTATCCAAGATAATAATCTTTTTATTTCCCATCTAACCTCTTTTCAAAATCGTGTTGATACCCATTTTTTAAGAGTTAAAAACCTATTAGATCAGATCAATGGTTCAGTCGCTATATGGGGTGCAGGAAGCTTTGGTGGGAATATTGTAGCCAATTTACCTCTTAATTTACTCCAAAAAATTGATTATATTATTGATTCTGACACGTCGAAAGAAGGGTATAAGTTTTTATTCTTTGATATCTTAGTTTCATCCCCTCACGTTCTCATTAACAATGATATTACACATATCTTAATTATGTCAACCTATGAAAAAGAAATTTTTGAAGTAATACAGCAAATTTCGCCCTCTCAATCTATTATGATTGTAACCATGTATACCGATGTTGTTTTATATCAATACCATCCGGATAGCAAACAAATTATTAGAGTTTCTCAATGAAGCGTATTTTAATTGTTGCAGCACACCCTGATGATGAAGTACTTGGTTGCTTCGGAACTGTCGCACGCCTCATCTCAGAAGGTTACGAAGCTTATACCCTCATCCTAGGGGAAGGAATCACCAGTAGAGCGGATAAACGTAACCCAAAATTGCATCAAGAAGCACTCGAAACATTGCACCGCAATATCCATGAAGCCAATAATTCTATCGGAATAAAAAAGGTATTTATAGAAAACTTTCCGGATAACCGTTTTGACAGTGTTGATTTATTAGACATTATCAAAGTAATTACCTCCATAAAAGAAGAGATACAACCGCAAATTATATTTACCCATTATCCGCATGATCTTAATATTGACCATCAAATCACCTATCAAGCTGTCTTAACCGCAACCCGTCCTATGAGTAATGAATGCGTCAGAGAGATCTATGCTTTTGAAGTTCTATCATCCACTGAATGGAATTACCCTCTCTCTTTTTCTCCTGATTTGTATTATGATATTACTAATACTCTGCCATTAAAAGTCAAAGCTATGGAACATTATCATGGAGAACTTCGAGATTTTCCCCATCCTAGAAGTCTTGAAGGGATTGAACTGGTTGCTACTTACTGGGGAATGCGTACTGGAATTTCCAAGGCTGAAGCTTTTAAAACCGTCCGTATGCTTCGATGAGTATGATTAATTTTACACATCTTACACTACAACAAAAAGAGGATGTATTATTATGGCGGAATCATCCAAATGTCAGAAAATGGATGTTACATTCTGATCCAATCACGCTCCAAGAACATCTGCTTTTTATTAATACACTTCAAAATGCCCCTACAAAACAATATTTTTTAATTGAAGACTATGGAGTTATCTATTTTTCAGAGATTGATTTTGAACAAAAAAATGCTTATTTTGGACTTTATGCAAACCCCTATTCTACTGTAACAGGAAAAGGGAAGATATTGATGGAATCAATTTTAGCTTATGCTATTAATCATTTGCAACTTGATACTTTAAAGCTAGAAGTTTTTGCAAACAATTTTAATGCAATACGTTTATATCAACAATTTTCTTTCGTTGAAATTGAGCGTATTCATACGAATAATAATAATTTGCTCGTTATGAAACATACTTTTTAGACATCTCAATTATCTCTTTAAATTTATCCTCGTTTTCCCACATTAACACACCTTTGGAAACTCTAATAAGGGTACTTTGAATCGATCCAGCCATCGAAAATAACCAAAATTTATGGGCATAAATCCAATCAATCAGTTTGATTTTTCTCTCTAAATCATCTTCTACATTACGCACCATAATCGTTGCTAATTCAATCTCTTGATGAAGCATCAATGGCATCATAACCGTACCAAAAAGTTTATCAAAACGTTCATCTTCAAACAATTCTTTTATTGCATCAATTTTTTTATTCAATCCAAGCAAAAGGTCAAAATCAATCTCGTCCAATTTCTCTTCATTTTTGAGTTTTTCAATCTTTTCCAATTCCTCAACTGTCTCCAAAAAGACCTTTTCACACTCGCTTTTTACACGTTCACCATGCTCAAAAAAATCTTTGATTGTAGAGATAGTTAAACCAATTGCTTTGTTACAGATTTCATCATTCGGAGTATTTAGTTTTATCCGTGCTTTTTTAAATGTTGTATCAACAAATTCTGAAAGAAATGTCTCAAAAGGGATCTCAATTGCCCCTTCAATACGTGCACCCCCTTCAGTAGCATTGTACGCGATAAAGCGACCTGCATCATTCATTTGCGCTATAGAGATTTCAAAATAGTTTTTAAACATCTGCCATACAAGTGTCGTTCTTACTTCGCCATCTCCCCCGTACGCTGTTGTATAGAGATCAGATTCTTTTTGTTTTACTTCATCATCTCCAAATATATGCCCTTTAGCGTGCGATAATCCATCTTTGGCATACGCCAAATCTTGACCAATTAATACTATCTTATCAAAACCCGATAAGGCGGCAAATTCAAATGCCATATTTGCAGCACTCATACCGGAACCAATATAACCCCATTCATGGTGTTCAAAACCTGTCAAATATCCAAAAGGTCTCATGCTAAGCTGTAATGTCCCTCCGACAATATTCTCTATTAACTCTTGATGTGCAATAGATGAAATCATAAAATTAACACCTTTAAAAGCACTTTTCGGCGTTTTTTTATAAAATGATGCTGTTGCAGATACCCGCTCAATCGAAAAAACCATATCAGGCTTAATTTTATGTGCTACTAATATAGGAAAACTTGCATCCAATGATAAAATAGTAATATGTTGTTGATATTTTTTTAGCAAAGGGAGTTGTTTTGCTAACGATGGACCTGTTGAGACAATGACTGCGATTGAACTATTTTTTCCCTTTTTAACCGCTTCGTACAAAGTAGGACCATGAATCATTCGAGGCAAATTTCGTATATGATGTTCCACCCCTATCAGCGAGTCTACAACATCATTACCAATCGCATATGCCAAATGTTTTAAACTATCCACTACCAAGGTATTAATTCGCGATATATCATCAAAATATTTTTCATAAAATCCAAATGGTATTAAGAGATTATATACTTTTGCATACAATTTGGCCGTACCGCTAAAAATAACATTGACCATACGATCAAACGTCATATCTTCACTCAGTTCAACCCGAAATCTCCGTTCCATAATCTCTTGACTAAAATCAATCATATTGAGAACAATATAGATAATCTCTAATTCCGGTTCGAAAATGACTAAACGTTGATGTACCGGGTTTTGCAGCAACATTTTATACAGTATACCATTCCCTAAACCAAAAAAATAGAGATAAGGATAACGTTGATAGTTTATACAATCTTTATAGGCAAGCTCTGTTTCTTCAATAGGTTTACCACAATAAATTGGTGTTAAATCATTTTTAGAAATAATATTAATATTGGCGGGATCACTATCAACATAAACCTCAAAAGAGTTATTTTCACGTAATTCAAATATTTTTGCCGTCAAAAGAGGATCAACACTGAGCAGTGCTTCCAAATTGCGTTGTAAAATATCCATGCTATTCCTTTAGAGATGATACGGTGCAGTAATCACCCTTTACTGAGGGGTGATGAAAATAGGGAGAAATGCCTTAGTTACTGAAGTAACTTAAGGATATTTTCTAAAGAAACGACTAAAACTATTGTAATAATTTTAGCACGTTTTGTTGAACAGCATTTGCTTGAGACATAGCATAAGAGCCAGACTGAGCAAGGATGTTGTATTTAGAGAAGTTCGCAGATTCTGCCGCAAAATCGACATCACGAATATTCGACTCTGCCGCTTTAACATTTACTTGCGTTACAGAGATATTATTGATCGTTGATACCATTTGATTTTGGACTGAACCAAGATCCGAACGGATAGAATCAAGCAATTTTTGTGCTGATTCAGCAATATCCATAACCAACATCGCTCCGCGAAGTGTCTCAACACCCGTACCGAGTGCGCTAGTTGCACTTGAAAGAACATGTGCTCCGGCTGCACTCGCAACATTGGCATCAAAAGAATTGATAACATCGTTCAAGTTGACAGTTGTATTTGCTGAATTAGCCATCCCCGCACTTGTCATTGTGATATCACGTGAATCCAAGCGAGTCAATGTCAATCGTCCGTACGTTGTAACCCCTGAGAAGGTACCTGCTCCGGCAGTTGCTACAATACCGCGTCCATCAAGGCTTCGCAAATGCAATTGACCTTGTGTATCGGTAAATGCTTCTACTCCGGTTTGCGTTTTAACCGCATTGATCGCATTCACCAAACGTCCGTCATTATCTCCGGTTTGTACACCGCTGATCGTTCCGATTTTAACACCATTAATAGAAAGACTAACAACATCTCCAGCTGTTAGGGATGCTGTCATTGAATGCTCAACATTTGCTGTCGCACGAACACCAAGTTGATCTTGGTTTTTGTTGATAACAGCCGCAAGAGCACCTAATCCGCTCCCTGCACTGGTACTGATTTTTACAGACTCTAGTGTTACACCGTTGATCACGGCTGCAAGATTACTTGAAGCTGTTACAGTAGCACCTGTCTCTACGTGTATTGAACCGATTTTGGTTGCTTGGGTTGACCCGATACTCGCTTTAACGGTTTGGTTTGAGTATGCTCCGATTTGGAACTCTTTATTACTAAATCCACCAGATAGCATTTGTTGACCGTTGAACGAAGTGGTATTGGCAATAGTGTTCAAACTCTCAATCAAACGTGTAATGTCTTTTTGGAGTGCTTTACGAGAATCGGCTGTTTGACCGTCTTGTGCCGCTTGAGTCGCTTTGGTTTTAATTGTATCAAGAATTTTTAGTTGTTCGTCCATTGCTTTATCGGCAACTTGGATCATACCAATTCCGTCATTCGCATTCGATATCGCTTGTCCTAATGCACTTGATTGTGATCGTAGTGAATCCGCAATCGCCATTCCTGATGCATCGTCCGCCGCTGTATTGATACGAAGACCACTTGAAAGTTTAGAGAGAGAACTATCCAAACTACGGTTATTAATCATCGCGTTGTTGTGAGCATTTAATGCCGCTATGTTTGTGTTGATTTTAAATCCCATGATAAATCCCTAATGTGATTTTGGCGTCTACACGCTTTAATCACATTAAAGCAAAAAGGATTCCAGTTTTAGCAGATCATCCGTAGATGAAATCTGCTGCAGTAATATTCGAAGATGTTACCCCTGTAAGTGTAATCGTATCTCCACTTGCAAGAGTTATTAATGTATCAGCACCGGCGTTAGCTGAAGCAATCGTTGCATACGTGTCAATATCACCCACTGCTATTGCAGTACCAGCTACTTTACCAGTCACAGTTATCGCAATTTTGTCTGACGCATCTGTAAAGTCGCTAATCGTATCATTTCCATTGGTTGGCGCATTAGCGTATACAAAAATATCAGCACCACCATTACCGGTAAGAATATCATTCCCTAGAGAACTGTAGAATTTATCCGCACCGGCACCACCGGTCATCGTTATTGCTCGGCTTGATATACCATCATCCATTGCTTTAGCATTAATAATCACGCTATTAGTCCCTGTAAGAGCATGTCCATCAACCGTATTTATTCCTGCTGAAAATGCCAATGTTCCTAACGTGATTGATTGCGCTGCAAAATCCCCAAGAACTATTTTTTCTACTCCACTTACATGGGTCAAATCAGCATCGAGTACGGTTGCCGCATCACTAAAGACCATACTGTCTGTCCCTCCGTTACCGGTAATGGTATCAGTGCTTGTCAAGTGAATATTTTTCATTGTAAAGGTATCGTTTCCGCTACCTCCAATCATTGTCATAGTACTATCGGTTGTCATTGCATTGGTTATGGATGATGCAGCGGTACTTGCGCTCATATCGATTTTGGTAATTCCTGCTGTTTTTGCTAGGTTACCCACGGTCACAGCTTGAGCACCTGTCCCTAATAGGGTAAGCGTCTCTACTCCTGTCACTTTTGTAAATTGTGCATCTGCTATAGTCGCCGCAGCATCTCCAATTTTAATCGTATCAGACCCCGCACCCGCTGTTACTGTATCAGTAGCGCTTAAATCTGCCGCATTAAATTTGAAGCTATCATCTCCCGCTCCGCCAAGCACTGCCATATCATTCGTTGTCGTACCGCTAAGATCATACGTGACACCGGATGCAGATAACGATCCATCAACGGTTCTAATTCCAGCTGCTACCCCTAAAGTTCCTACCGTAATATTTTGCCCTGCAAAATTACCTAATTTGATACTTTCAACACCACTCACCAAAGTAAAATCAGCATCAATGACCGTAGCCGCATCACTAAAGACAATTTTATCAGCAATACCGCCTGCTGCTGTAATAGTATCCGCAGCGGTAAAGTCAGCGGCTTTAAGAGTAAACGTATCATTCCCTGCCCCTCCAATAAGTGTCAAGACAGACGCACCCATACCGCTTACATTCATGCTCACGGCATTTGTTCCGCTAAGGACACTACCATCTACTTTATTAATACCTGCTGCTGTTGCAGCCGTTCCCAGTGTAATACTTTGTGTACCGAAATTTGCAAGTTGAAGTACTTCTACACCGCTTGAGAGGGCAAAATCGGTATCAATTACCGTTGCCACATCACTAAAGATGATTGTGTCCGCTGTTCCTGCACCACCTACAACGCTATCTAAAGAGTCAAAAAAGGCACTTTTTAGTTTAAACGTATCGCTTGCTGCTCCACCTTTAAGTAAAAGGGCTGCTGCTGTCATCGAGAGGGTATCGATCGTTACTGCATTTGTCCCAGTAAGAAGTGACCCGTCTACCGTTCGAATACCTGCTGTGGTTGCTAATGTTCCCAACGTTACCACTTGTGATGCAAAATCCCCCAATTTAAGAGTCTCTAAACCAGTTACTTTAGTAAATTGAGCATCTGTTTGTGTAAGTGCCGTTGCCGCTGTACCCAATACAAGGGTATCACTACCCAATCCACCAGTAAGTGTATCAGTAGCTGAAAAGTCTGCTACATTAAAGGTAAAGGTATCTGCTCCCGCGCCCCCAATTAATGTAACATTATTGATTGTTGTTCCACGTACATCCATAGCAACACCATTAGATGCAGTTGTTAATGATGCATCCACTTTTTTAAGTCCTGCTGTCATAGCGTTGGTACCCAATGTCACACTTTGACTTCCAAAGTCACCGAGCTTAATCCCATCTAACAGTGTGAAATTTGTACCAAACATACTATCCACTACTGTAGCCGCATCCGCAATTTGGATGGTATCAACCCCCGCACTTCCGGTAAAGGTATCGGCGGATGTTAAATGCCCATTATTAACTTTAAGGGTTGCTGCACCACCCCCTATAACCGTAAATGTAGCATTTGTCGACATCCCAGAAATATCAACCAATATCGTATTGGTTGTCGTTGTCACAGCAGATGCATCGACTTTCACAACTCCTGCCGTAGATGCAGCATTGCCTAATGCCAATGATTGCCCTGAAAAGTTGCCCAGTTTAATCGCTTCCACTCCAGTAACATGAGCAAAATCAGTATCTATGACCGTTGCCGCATCACTAAAGACGATCGTATCCGCTGTTCCAGCATTGCCGGTAATAGTATCAGCATTGGTCAAGTGGATATTTTTCATAGTAAACGTATCATTACCCGCTCCTCCAATCATTGTCATAGTGGTATCGGTTACCATCGCATTTGTAATTGAAGCACTGCTACTTAAATGAGCATCAATTGTTGTGAGACCTGCTGTATTGGCCACACTACCGATACTAACCGTTTGCGCCCCTATTCCTGCAAGTTGAAGTATTTCTACCCCTGTGATTTTAGTAAAGAGAGCATCAGTGACCGTTGCCGTAGCATTCGCAATTTGCAGTGTATCACTACCACCATTACCCGCTATAACATCGGTTGCAGAGATATCGGCAAGATTAGCTTTAAAAGTATCAGCACCTGAACCTCCAAGTAATGTGATGTTATTCGTTACTGTCCCTCTTGCATCCAATGTCACGCTATACGTCGAAGCAGTTGCATCCACTTTTTTGAGTCCTGCATTCATAGCATTCACACCCAGTGTCACACTTTGACCTGTAAAATCACCCAATTTGATCACATCGAGTCTAGTATAACTTGTATCAAACATTGAATCCACTACTGTTGCAGCATCTGCAAATTCAATAGTATCGATCCCCGCTCCACCGGTAAAGGTATCGGCAGTCGTTACATGAGCTGTTTTAGCCTTAAGTGTCGTAGCCCCTCCCCCTAAAACACTTAAGGTAGCATCTGATGTCATCCCCGAAACATCTACGACAACAGTGTTCGCTCCACTTACTGCTGTTGCATCTACTTTAGTAATACCTTCAACTCGTGCGATTTCACCCAATGCGAGATTTTGTCCTGAAAAATTACTCACTTTAAGTGTACCAACACCGCTAACCGCGGTAAAGTCACTATCGACTACACTGGCTGCATCTCCAAATACAATTGTATTGGCTCCGCCTGCGGCAACAATAGCATCTGCAGAAGTAAAATCAGCTGATTTGAGTTTGAATATATCATCACCAGCTCCACCTTTAAGGGTTAGAGTTGCTCCTCCCATCGCCGTTGTATCAACAGTAAGGGCATTGGTCGCCGTAACAATTGCTGATCCATCTACGGTTGTGATTCCCGCACCTGTTGCCAATGTTCCTAACGTGATTGATTGCGCTGCAAAATCCCCAAGAACTATTTTTTCTACTCCACTTACATGGGTCAAATCAGCATCGAGTACGGTTGCCGCATCACTAAAGACCATACTGTCTGTCCCTCCGTTACCGGTAATGGTATCAGTGCTTGTCAAGTGAATATTTTTCATTGTAAAGGTATCGTTTCCGCTACCTCCAATCATTGTCATAGTACTATCGGTTGTCATTGCATTGGTTATGGATGATGCAGCGGTACTTGCGCTCATATCGATTTTGGTAATTCCTGCTGTTTTTGCTAGGTTACCCACGGTCACAGCTTGAGCACCTGTCCCTAATAGGGTAAGCGTCTCTACTCCTGTCACTTTTGTAAATTGTGCATCTGCTATAGTCGCCGCAGCATCTCCAATTTTAATCGTATCAGACCCCGCACCCGCTGTTACTGTATCAGTAGCGCTTAAATCTGCCGCATTAAATTTGAAGCTATCATCTCCCGCTCCGCCAAGTAATGTTACGTCATTAGCTAGTGTTCCACTCATATCCAGTGTAACGCCATGGAGAACTGTTGTTGCAGTTGCATCCACTTTTTTGAGCCCTGCTGTCATTGCCGCAGTTCCTAAAGTGACAGTTTGCCCACCAAAATCACCCAGTTTGATCCCTTCAAGCAATGTAAAGCCTGCATCAAACATTGTATCGGTAATTGCAGCAACATTCAGAATTTCAATCGTATCAGTTCCTGCACCACCGTCAATCGCATCAGCATTATTCAAATCGCCATTATTGACACGGATAAGGTCATCTCCGCCACCGGCAGTAACAATATCATTACCACTTCCTAAAGTAATAGTATCTTTAAAGTTACTACCTGTAAACGCATCATCACCTACTGAGCCATTCAGAATCATTCCACGAGTCATACCAGACACATTAATACTGCCTGATGCCCCTAAATTTACCGTGGTTACCCCCATCGCTGACGCTTTAGCCGAAAGGGTCGCAGGGGAGAAAAGACCTGTCCCTGCACTAAAATTAAGAATTTCTATACCTGTCTTATTACTCAACTGAGTATCGACAAGACCACTTATATTTGTTATTTCAAGCGTATCTACCCCCACTGATCCATCAATAATATCGGTAGCATTCAAATTTACACCAGTCGTTTTAATAAGGTCATTGCCGGCACCCACTTTAACCGTTTCGATTATTGTTGCACTGTTAGTTCCCAAGGTGACTGTATCTGCACCGCTACCGAGATTAATAGCTACTGATTGAAGCAATCCGCTTCCGATACTCACAGTTGCTGCATTCGTTAATGCTACACCATCGATTGTTTTAAAGGTAGCATCGGCACCGAGAGTGAGAGTATTACCTGCACCGTTAAAAAGTTTAAGGCTTTCAACATTGGTAATTCCGGTAAAACTTGATAATGTTCCAGCATCAAGCAATGAGATCGTATCAATTGCAGCCCCGCTTCCCAAATCAATCGTATCATTAAGATTTCCAATCGTCGTAATAACAGTATCCGCACCTGTTCCGGTTGTAATCGTATCAGTATTACTACCAAGTTTCACAACCGTTGATGATGTTTTGGCAGATGCGATAATCGTACTGTTGCCTACTGAAGTGGTCAAATCTACCGTGCTAATACCCGATGCTTGTGCTTTTACATCCAAAGTCACAGAACCACCAGCATCCAATTTTACAACTTCTGCCCCTTTTACCAAGGTAAATGCGGTGTCAGCAACTGATGCGGCATTGGTAATTTCGATAGTATCGGTTCCAATACCTAAATCAATATTATCACTAGCACTTAGATTAGCGGTAGCAATTTTAACAGTATCATTTCCAGCACCCGCAACAATAATTTGATCCGTTGCACCAAGAGTTACCGTTTCATTACCTGCACCCCCTTTGAAGGTTACTGTTGCATTCATGGCACTAAGATTGTACGTCGATGTGTCGGTTGCGATTGACGCGGTAGCATCAAGTGTTGTAAAGGTTGATGCAGCTTCCGCACCAAGCGTAGCATTATTTGCCCCTTGCGCGAACTTCAACACTTCTACGTTGGAAACATTCGTAAATTGTGTATCAACGATTGTACCGGCGGTCGTTAGTGTAATGGTATCAACTGCTATTCCCGTTCCCAGATTAATAGTATCGTTTAAGTCAGCAGCAGCAACCGAAACACTATCTGCTCCGATCCCCGTTGTAATAGTATCTGTATTGCTACCGAGCTTCACCGTAGTCGCTATTCCCATCACAGACGCGTCTACTGTACTGTTTGCCGTTCCAGTCAAATCAATCGTTGTGATGCCAGCTGTTTTGGCGGCCGTTCCAAGAGTAGCAGTACCGCCAACATCCAGTTTTAATATTTCTACTGCCGTTGTTTTAGCAAAATCAGCATCAAGAATAGACGCTGCTGTCGTAATCTCCAAAGTATCACTACTTGCATATCCCATGATAGTAGAGGCTGCTGTTGTTGAATCAAATGCCGTCTCACTTAGTTTAAATACATCGATACCAGCAGATCCTTTGTAAATTCCTCCAGGAGAACTTTGTAAAATAGTTAATGAACCTGTAAATGCAGTACGATCATAGGTATAGTTTGCCGGATCAATCCCTGTTAAATCAAGAACTTTAATCCCTGCTGCCATAGCTTTTGCCCCTAATGTAATCACTTGACCTGATACATTTGAGGTGAGTTTAAGCGTTTCAATACCTTTAATTCCTGTAAACATTGCATCTGTTATTGATGCAGCATCTGTAATAACTAAGGTATCGTTATCTCCTGCTGAATCAACAATTTTATCATTTAAAGTCAAATTATTATTTTTAAATCGATAAATATCATTACCTGCGCCACCATTGAGTATATCATTTCCAGTACCTGCGGTAATTGTATCAATTCCATTGCTTCCATTGACTGTAATTCCATTAAAATTACTAGCATCTAGCGTTACACTGGTAGATCCAGTCGCATCGACTGTTTTAATCCCTGCAGCAAAAGCTTTATCTGCAACCGTAAGAGTTGTCGTCCCCGCAGCCAATTTTAAAATCTCAGTATTGACAATCCCATTAAATGCACTATCTACAATAGTTCCCGCATCGCTTATCAGTAATGTATCAAGCCCGATACCACCATCAATCACATCACTGCCGTCAAGTTTTGCAATCGCTACCGTGATAGTATCATTTCCGGCTCCGGTATTGATACTATCATTTCCTCCGCCGATACTCACAATATCATTTCCTGCTCCACTATTAATAGTGTCTCCATAATTACCAACTGATGTTATGGTGATGATATCATTACCATCGCTTCCTGTAACTGTGATCGCTTTTTCCATTGACGATTCAACCGTTGTTGTCACCGTCGCAGTTGTTATCAAAGAGAGGTCAACACTATTAATCCCTTCAGAATCAGCAGCGTTACCTAAACTCAATGTTTGTCCCGCAAAGTTGCTCAATGCAATCGTTTCAAAGCCGGTAACTCCCGTAAGAGCAGTAAAATCCAAGGAGGATAATGTTGTAATTTGATCAGCAATCACTAATTTATCAGTACCGGTTCCACCACTAAGTACATCTGTGCCGTTCAAATAAGCTTTTTTTACAATGACAGTATCATTGCCTGCACCTGTTTGAATAGTAATATCAGCTGTAGTCATTGCCGTCGTATCAATGGTTACACCATTACTTCCAGTCAACCCTATTGCATCGATTTTTACAATCCCTTTAGCTTGTGCATTGAGCCCTAATGTAACTGATTGGTTACCAAAATCACTAAGTTTAATTCCCTCAATATTCGTTACATTGGTAAAAGCAGTATCGATAATCGTTGCAGCATCAGTGATTTCAAGAATATCCCCAGTACCTACACCTCCATCGATTTTATCGAGTGAATCAAATCCAACACTCGCTATCTTGATTGTATCATTTCCAGCACCCGCATTAATTGTATTATTCCCTTTTGTCGCATAGAGGATATCAGCACCTGAACCACTGTTTATGGTTAATGCAATCGTTGCCTCAGATGCATTAATCGTTACACTATTGGCTAATGCACCAGTAGCATCAATCGTTTTGATAACATTGGTATTTACTACTGCACCAGTAATGTCTTTACCCGATGCATAATTACCAAGGGTTACCGTTTGCCCGGCAAAATTACCGATTGCTAGTGTTTCAATCCCTTGTATGCCCGTAAAGTCATCGTCAGTAATCGTAGCTAGTGTACTAATAGAGAGCGTGTCATTGCCTGTACCACCATCTAGCTTATCAAATGATGTCAAATAAGCACTTGCCATATTAATCGTATCATCTCCTGCTCCTCCAATGACCGTATCATTACTGTTCCCAAGAGTGAAGGTATCATTACCGGTACCCCCTTTTAGTGTAATTGAGGAGTTCATAGCAGAACTATCGACACTAACGGCATTAGTCCCAGTAAGCAACGTTGCATCAACCGTTGTAATACCGGCTAAGCGAGCATTACTTCCTAAAATGACATTTTGATTTGCAAAGTTAGAAAGTTTAATAATCTCGACATCGGTCATATTCGTAGTATCAGCATCACTAATCGCGTTTACACCCGTAGATGCTGTCGTAATCAAGAGTGTATCAATCCCTGCTCCACCATCAATCATATCCGCTGAGGTAAGATTTTCTGCTGTGATTTTAATTGTATCTGCTCCAGAAGAGGCTGAAACTTTAGAGATACCACTACCCAAAGTGATCGTATCCGTTCCTGCTCCTGTTTTTACTTCAACATTACTCGTCATACCGCTCACATCAATTGTTGCTTTATCGGTTGCCAATACACCGGTCAATGTTGATGCATCAACTAATGTAATACCAGCCAGATCTGCATTCGTACCCAATGTTGCTTTTGATTCTCCTGTGATATTACTAAATTTCAGAATCTCTACATTAATCGTTCCGCTAAATGCAGTATCCGTAATATTCATCAAATTAGTTATCAAAATGGCATCGTTCGTACCGGCACCACCATCGACACTATCACCTGCAAATGTTGTCGATGTAAATTTAATCGTATCATCTCCTGCACCCGCGATAATAGTATCATTTAGTGTTCCTGATGAGATAATATCATCCCCTGATCCCGTGGTAATACTCATAGCAGCTGTTGCAACTGATGCATCAACCGTAACACTATTAGAACCACTAAGTGCTGACGCATTAATAGTTGTTAAGCCAGCAAGTTTTGCTTTTGCCCCTACTGTCACTTTTTGATTATTTCCATCACCCAATACCAATGTTTCTAACCCCGTAATATTGGTAAAATCGAGATCGACAACTTCATCTGATCCCGCCGTGGCTGCGGTTGTTAAAATCAATTTGTCACTACCGCCACCCAATTTTAAACTATCTACCGATGTCAAATGGGCGGCTTGCATTTTAATCGTATCATCTCCCGATCCACCAGTAACATTGGTAGTAACATCACTGGTCATTGTTGAATAATCAATCGTTGCTCGATTCCCACTTGCAAGAACAGAAGCGTCAATAATCGTGATTCCTTTGGCAGCAGAAATATCTCCTAATGTAACACTTTGATTATCGAATGCAGCAAGTTTAATCCCCTCTATACCGTTAAAATTTGTAAAACTGCTATCACTAACCGTTACGGCATCAACAAACTGCATTATGTCTGCAGTTCCTGCTCCTCCATCTACATTGTCGTTGCTATCAAGATATGCATTGGCAACTTTAATGATGTCATTTCCAGCACCTGCGATGATAGTGTCATTACCTTTACCCATAGTGATAGTGTCATCACCGGCTCCGCCTTTAATCGTCATATCATTCGTCATTTGAGATGCATCGATTACTGCTTTTTTGGCAGCTGTCGTACCTACGACTACCAAGGCAGTTGCGTCAATTTGCGTTAAACCGCTATTTTTTGCATACGTTCCCAATGTAACCGTTTTATCTTTGGTGGCATCATTAAGAATCAAAGTCTCTACCCCTGTTACATGGGTAAATAGATCATCGCTTACAGTCCCCGCATCCGTAAGTGTCAACGTATCATTACCGCCACCCATTGCAATCGTATCGGCTGATGTCCATCCTAACGTTGTGATAGTAAGAGCATCGTCACCCAAACCTAACGAATAGTTATCAACACCGGTTCCGGCAGTAACGGTTTCTGCTCCTGCTCCACCTATCACATTCATCGCAGTGGTAAACCCAGAAACATTAATCGTTGCAGTTCCTGCTGTTACAGCACTTGCATCGATAGTATTCAATCCACTTGCCATAGCTTTTGTTGCGGTACTCAGAGTAACAGTATGCCCTGTTATATTGGCGAGTTTGATTGTTTCAATACCAGTAATATGGGTTCCAAAAAATGCATCTGTTATAGTTTGCGCAGAAGCAGTAGTAAACTGAAGAGAGTCATTTCCAGCACCACCGTGAATCACATCATTTGCACTTGTAATCTCTGTAGTCGCCCCAAATTTAATAAGGTCATCTCCTGAGCCAGCATCAATTGTATATTTTGTTGTTGCACCGTTTGTACTTCCAGTGATGATCGTATCATTACCATTTCCGGTAGTGATTGTCATATCAGTCGTCATTGCCGATGCATCGACCGTAACACTGTTTGTACCCAATAATGCTGATGCATCAACAGTTGATGCAAGACCTGCTTTAAGCGTCAATACTTGCGCTGCAGGAACTGAGAGATTGGATAATTTAATGGTATCGATACCGCTAACATTTGTAAAAGCGGATGTGTCTGCAAAATTAACCGCTGACGTAAATTCAAGAACATCGGTTCCTGTTCCACCATCAATAGTATCCGCTGAAGTGAGCTTATCACCGGCAACACGGATGGTATCATTACCTCCACCAGTTTTAATAGTATCGACTGCTTGCCCCATAACAATGGTATCTGCTCCAGATGCAGCTGACAAGTCAATACTCATATTAGTTGTCATTGCTGAAACATCAAGCTTAATTTGCGTTGTTCCACTAATAACGCTGGTATCAATTGTATCAATTCCAGCTGTTGCTGCATTGCTTCCTAAAGTAAAGTCCTGATTTTGATTATCTAATTTCAATGTTTTGATACTGGTAAGGGCTGCAAAAACATCATCTTTTAGAATTCCTGTTCCTGTCAACCAAATAGTATCATTTCCGAGTCCACCATCAATATGATCGTCAGTACTCAACTGTGAAGCAGCCATTATGATTGTATCTGCTGCTGATCCACCAGTCACAGTAGCACCTAAACTAATATCTGAACCCATATTTAATGTCAAGTTTAATGCTGATGTAGACGCAGCACCATCAATTGTATTTATCCCTGCAGAACGAGCCAAATCACCTAATACGACTGTATTTGCACCATTTGCTAATACAATTTTTTCCAATCCATTCACGTTGGTGAACATTGTATCATCAACCGTCGCAGCATTGGTAAATTCTAAAATATCTGCGCCTACTCCAAAATTGATATTATCTGTAGATGTTAAACGTCCACTGAGCGTTTTAACAGTATCTGCTCCGCTTCCTAATACGATTGTATCAACACCTTGTCCTAATGTAACCGTATCTGCACCACCTGATGTCGTTAATTTGAGGTTATTTGTCATCAAAGTAGCATCAACAGTTACTTTATCTGTTGTTAAATTAGTAACCGCATCAATTTCTAATGCAGAACCGTATGCGTTAAGGGTAAGTTTTTGGTCATCACCTGCATGTAATTTAATTTTTTCTACATCAACATGAGCGAGAATCGTACTATCAGTACTATTTATAGCGGTTGTAAATTCTAAAAGATCGCTACCGCTATTACCAATAATTGTATCGGCAGAAGTCAAATCTCCTGCATTCATTTTAATCGTATCAGCTCCAGCACCACCTTTAATCGTGTAACCACCATTCGTTGTTGCAGTTGAAAAATCAAACGTAGTGATATTCCCACCTTGAACAATTCCACTTGCATCGATTGTCGTAATACCGGCACCTTTTGCCTCCTCAGCAAAAGTGATTGTATTGGTTGCAGTTGTTGCACTGCTCGTCAATTTTAATGTTTCAATACCGCTTACATTGGTAAGATCAGCATCAGCAATTACTATAGAACCTGTACCGATTATTTCAAGTGTATCCACTGTTGTATTAGTGCCGCCATTAATTGTATCAGCGCTTGTCAAGTAACCGGCTTTCATTTTTACAAGATCATTACCGGTTCCGGTCGTGATACTCATCGCAACATCCGCTGTTGTCATACTGGATAAATCTACACTGCTCGCCGCGGTACTTGCACTCGCATTGATGGTTCTTACACCCGCAGTTTTACCGAGTTCTCCCATAACAACGCTTGCTGCACCCGTATCGGACAAGGTCACTTTTTCAAGTCCGCTTACTAGGGTAAAGTCTGCGTCAACAACGCTTCCTGTTCCGGTCAAGATGAGTTCATCCGCCCCTGTCCCTACAGCAATTGTATCGGTTGATGCCAAGTCTGCTTGGCGCATTGTGATTGTATCCGCCCCGGTTCCGGTCGTGATACTCATCGCAACATCCGCTGTTGTCATACTGGATAAATCTACACTGCTCGCCGCGGTACTTGCACTCGCATTGATGGTTCTTACACCCGCAGTTTTACCGAGTTCTCCCA